>DASSCU010000016.1 GCA_035697485.1 Actinomycetota bacterium | reverse complement strand
CCTACAACGGCACCGGCCGCTTCTACGTGGTGGGGTACAGCGGCTCGCCGAGCGGTGACGTCGACTACGCGACCGAGGGGGTCGCGGCCGAGGGCATCATGCCCCTGTACCAGCGGTGCGTGCACCTGGGCTGCCGGGTGCCCTACTGCGGGTCCTCGAGGTGGTTCGAGTGCCCATGCCACGGCTCGAAGTACAACGGCGCCGGGGAGTACAAGCTCGGACCCGCGCCACGGGGCATGGACCGCTTCAAGCTCGAGATCACCGACGGCAGCGTGGTGGTCGACACGAGCGAGGTGATCCTGGGACCGCCACGCGGCACCGACACGATCGACCAGCCACCGCAGGGCCCGTTCTGCGTGGCGACGGGATAAGGGAGGAACGACCGCGGACATGCTCGCAGCCACGAACACCGCAGGCATCGTCCTGCTCGTGCTCGGCGCGATCTTCGTGCTCGCGGCGGGAGCCGCCCTCTACTTCCGCAGCCGGCAGAAGGAGCAGCCGCTCGACATCCCGCGCGGCATGCGTCCCGGCCCGAGCGACGCCGCCCTCGAGACCCCGCTGCTGCAGAAGCTGCAGGGCTGGGGCGTCGTGCTCGTCGCGTTCTTCGTGGTCTTCATCCCCTACAACTGGCTGCGGGAGCCCTCGGAGAACCTGCGCCAGGAGGAGGAGCTGCTGACGCTCGCGTTCGACCGCGGCGAGCTGGCCGTGCAGAACTTCAGCGAGGAGAACCAGCTCGGCGTCGGGTGCGTTCGCTGCCACGGCCCGGAGCTCCGCGGCGGCGTGATCCAGTCGGGTGACACGCTCGCCTATCCGCCGAACCTCACGAACATCTGCGCGGGACCCTTCGGCGACCCGCCCCACAACGCGATCTTCTCTCAGGAGGACATCTACCAGGTGCTCGAGGAGGGCCGCAACGCGATGCCCTCGTGGAGCATCAGGTACCAGGGCGCCCTGAACGACCAGCAGATCAACGACCTCGTCGTCTATCTGGTCGAGATGAGCTCCGAGAACGTGCCGTTCGAGGACAACGTCTGCCTGAACCCCGAGGCGTCCGATCGCGCGCTCGCCGAGACCGACCTCAACCCGAGGGATCCGTAGATGGAGCACAGCTGCCTGGGATTCGCGGTCGAGTGCGACACCCTGTGGAAGGGCGCGGGCGTCGCGATCATGGGCTTCACGCTGTTCATCTTCAGCGTGTACCTGTTGCTGACAGCGATCTTCGGCCGCTGGCTCGGGTTCCTGGTGCTGATGGTCTCGTTCTCCGGATGGATGATCCTGCAGTCGAGCCTCTGGCTCTTCGGCTTCTGGTCGCAGGGACTCGAGACGCCCACGAACCTCGGGCCCCGCGGTGCCGAGCCGGCATGGGTCGCGCTCGAGGCGGCGGTCGACGAGACCTCGACCGAGTACGCGATCTACGAGACGTGGCCGGGCGATCCGTGGGCGATCCCCGACGAGACCGACCCCGACCAGTCCGCCGACGTGCAGAGCGCGAGCGGCGCGGTGACCGCGTTCCTGGCCGAACAGACGAACGAGGAGCTCGGCCTGGCGGAGACCGACCCGACCGCGATCCAGGGCAGCCAATTCTCGATCGACTCGATCCGTTTCGCCGAGGACGAGGGCACGAAGCTCGCCGTCGTGCAGTCGCACTTCACGGGCGGTGGCCCGCTGTGGACCGTGTCGCTCTACTTCGACTCGGGCAGCGTGCCGCGCTACTCCTACATGTTCCTGCTCGGCTCGATCGTGGCGTTCGCGGTGTCCCTGCCGCTGCTCGACCGGGCGGAGAAGAAGCGCAAGGAGTTCCTGACCGGGGGCGGTGCGCCCGCCTGGTACGGCCCCGCCTAGGCACGAGAGAGGAACACGATGATCGCCAACCTGGAGCTCCCCTTCCTCGAACAGGGAAGCGTGCAGTTCATCCTGATGGGCATCATGATCCTCGCGGTCTTCGCCGCGCTCTGGGTCACGATCTCCAAGTAGCGCCGATCACCGCCCGGCGACGTCGGCCACCGCCCGTCCCCGCCGCTTCACCTCCGCGAGCGTCGCCTTCCGCTGCTCGTAGAACGCCAGGATCTGGAGCTCCACCGCCAGGTCGACCTTGCGCACCGACACCCCGGGCGGCACGGCGATCATCGCGGGAGCGAAGTTCAGCACCGACCGCACGCCCGCGTCGACCAGCCGGTCGGCGACCTCCTGCGCGGCGGCGGCCGGCGTGGCGATCACGCCGATCGCCACATCGAGCTCCTCGACGATGCGCGGCAGGTCGTCGACGTGTCCCACCCGGAGGTCGCCGATGCGCTCTCCCATCCGGGCCGGGTCGGCGTCGACGAGCGCCGCGACGCGGAACCCTCGCTCGGCGAACCCGCCGTACTTCGCGAGCGCCTGTCCGAGGTTGCCGATGCCGACGATCACGATCGCCCAGTCCTGCGTGAGGCCGAGCTCCCGCCGGATCTGGTGGATCAGGTAGGCGACGTCGTACCCAACGCCGCGCGTGCCGTAGGAACCGAGGTGGGAGAGGTCCTTGCGGACCTTCGCGGAGTTCACGCCCGCGGCCTCCGCGAGCTCGTCGCTCGAGACCGTACCCGCGCCGGACTCCGCGAGGTCGACGAGCGCCCGCAGGTACACGGGGAGCCGACCCACCGTGGCCTCGGGGATCGATCGTTCCCTCACCACGGGGACGCCCTCCGGTGCATGGGTTCAGCCTAGCTCGGGGCTCCAGTCGTTCACAAACTCACAAGCGCTCGGGGGCTCAACCGCCGAGTATGGCCGCGAGCGCTGCGGGATCGACCGCGTACTCGAAGACCTCCACCCCGTCGAGGGCCACCACGGGGATGCGGACGCCGTACTCGGCGACCAGCGCGTCGGAGGTCTCGATGTCGACCTCCTCGAGCTCGAACGGCGTGCGGGCGCGCTCTGCCCCCAACACGGCCCGCGCGTCGTCGCAGAGGTGGCAGCCGGCACGGGTGTAGAGCGTGACGCGCATCAGCGCAGCCTATCCGGCGTCGCCGGCCGCCGTCGGGCGTCTGGGAGGATACGGCGCATGCGCGACGGCGATCGAGACGACCTCGAGCTGCACCGAGGTCTCTCCGCGGGCGATCGCGCTTCGTTCGACGCCCTGTACCGCCGCTACTCGTCGTCGGCGTACGGCCTCGCCTACCGCATCACGGGCCAGCAGGTGCTCGCCCAGGACGTGGTCCACGACGCCTTCATGGCCCTGTGGCGCGCGCCGGAGGCCTTCGACCCGGCCCGAGGGGCGTTCCGCACGTTCTTCCTCTCGCTCGTGCATCACCGGGCGGTCGACACCGTGCGTCGCGAGGAGCGCATCAGATCGAGACAGGAACGGGCGTCGAACCTTGAGCCGGTGGCCGTCGAAGACCCAGCGGAGGGCGTGGCCGACGCGGCCGACCTGGCCGACCGTCGGACCGAGGTCCGTGCGGCGCTCGACACGCTCCCGCCCGAACAACGACAGGTGCTCGAGATGGCGTACTACGGCGGCAAGACACAGGTGCAGATCGCGGAGGAGATCGAGATCCCGATCGGCACCGTGAAGACGAGGACCCTCGCCGCGATGCGCAAGCTGCGTGTGATCCTCGATCGCACGACGGCCCCCCACGACGACCCGGAGGCTCAGTGACGGACGACCACGAGGGGATCGAGGAGCTGCTGGCCGGCTACGTGCTCCGCAGCCTCTCCGGCGCCGACGCCGCCGAGGCCGACCGACTGCTCTCCGAACACGTGCCCGGCTGCGCGACGTGCCGCCAGACCCTCGACGATTTCCAGCGGCTCTCGGCCGACCTGGGCGTGGCCGCGACGCCGGTGGCGCCCCCCGAGACACTGCTGCCCCGCATGCGTCGTGAGCTCGAGCCGCACGCGCCCCGTCGCCGTCCGATGCAGCTGTTCGCGGTGGCCGCCGGCGTGGCCGCGGTCGTGGGGCTGGCCGGGCTCACCGTGAGCCAGAACATCCGGGCCAACAACGCCGACGTGCGCGCCGACTCCCTCGCCAACGCCGCACAGCTCGCCACGCGACCCGACGCCCGCATGGTCGAGGTCGGCCCCGTCCAGGAGATCTCGGCGCCGGGCGAGGAGCACCTCTACGTGATGGGCGAGGGCGTGCCCTCCCCGCCCGCGGGGTCGGTCTACCGGGTCTGGCTCGTTGCCGACGGGGTCCCGACGCACGCCGGCGACTTCGTGCCCGAGGGCGGCGAGGTCTTCCTCGACGTCGCGTTCGACCCGAGCCTGCACGACGATCTCTGGATCTCGATCGAGCCCTCCGACGCCTCGACCGACGCACCCACCAGCGCCGACTGGTGGTCGGCCGGCGCGAGCGACGCGGCCGCCTGAGTCGCGGTCACGCGGGATGCGGCGTCGCCACGACCGGCGCCGTCGCCGGGCGTCCGGCGCGCAGGAACCCGAGGAACATCACGCCGATCCCGGTCGCGAGCGCGACCGAGAAGGCGGCGAGCAACCCCAGGGCGGCGAACGCCGACCCGAACCCCGCGATCACGGTCGCCCCGAGGGCGATCAGCAGCGTGCCGACGAACCGGTCCCTCAGCTCGCGCCGCCCCCGCATGCGCCAGGCCGACCAGAGCGTGCCGCCGAGCAACACGAGGTAGGAGGGGATCGAGATCAGCTGCGGCAGCCGGTGGGCCGCCGACCCGTCGCCGAAGACGTGCTTGCCCGATGGCAGATCCTGGGCCAGCGCGGCACCGTCGAACGTCGCCCCGCGCAGCACCGACACGGTATAGGCGGTCACGAACACCAGGACGATCCAGATCGCGGCCTGCACGGTGCGGTTGCGCACGAGCAGCATCAGCTCGCCCCCCGCCAGGAAGGGCACGTTGAGTACGGCCCCGAGCGCCCAGTAGACCTGGAACTCACCGGTCGTCCACCCTCCGGCGACGCCGAACACCACGGCGAGCGACGCCGCTGCGTACATCGCCAGTGAGATCGCCCAGGCGAGCTGGAAGGGGCGCCGCCGGCTCACATACTGCTTCGCAACGAGTCCGGCGAAGACGGCTGCGACCACGGCCGCGACCAGCGGGAACACCCACATGGCCCTCAGCATACGGGCCCGCCGGTGCGCGTCTTCGGCGGCGTCAGGTGCCTACCATGGTGGCGTGAGCGCACCCCGACTGCTCTTCTCGTCTGCGGCTTTCTTCGCGAGGCCGCTCGCCAACACGTTCCGCATCGTGGCCGAGACCGGGTACACCGGGGTCGAGGTCATGGTCACGAAGGACCCGGCGAGCCAGGACCCGGCCGGGATGCGCGCCCTGGCGGACGAACACGGCCTCACGATCGCGGCGATCCACGCCCCCTCGCTGCTCGTGACGAGGAAGGTGTGGGGCACCGACCCGATCGGCAAGATCGATCGGGCGATCCGGGTCGCGGAACAGGCCGACGTGCCCGTCGTGGTGATGCACCCGCCCTACCGTTGGCAGCGCGCCTACCGCCGCTGGCTCGACGAGGAGCTCCCGGTCCTCGAGGCAAGGACCGGCGTGGTCGTGGCGATCGAGAACATGTTCCCGGTGCGAATGGGCCGACGGAGCATGACGTTCCACGCGAACCAGGACCTCGACGAGCTCGAGGGGTTGCCGCACCTCGTGCTCGACACGAGTCATGCGGCCGTCGCCGAGCACGACCCGGTCGAGGTGCGCAGACGGTTCGGCGAGCGGCTGCGCCACGTGCACCTGTCGGACAACGCCGGCAAGGGGTGGGACTCGCACCTGCCGCCGGGCGAGGGAGTACTGGATCTCGATGCGTTCTGCGACGACCTCGTCGCCGACGGATACGCGGGGGCGGTCTCGCTCGAGGTCGATCTGCGCACACATCTCACCGATCCCGTCCGGCTGCGCGAGGTCATGGTCGAGATGCGGGAGCGCGCCGAGCGGGCGCTCGGCATCGGGGTCCCCGACGGCGCCGGACGCGACGGCGAGGCCTGCTAGCCTGCCGCCCCCCATGCGCCGACAGACCCTGATCATGATCGTCGTGCTGTTCCTGCTGATCGGCGCGGCCGCCGTCGCCCAGCTCGTGATCGTGAACGGAGGCGGCGACCCCTTCCCCGGCCCTGCGAGCCCAGGGCAGCTGCCGGGCACGTCGGCCACCCCGAGCCCGTCGGTCCCCTAGGTCACTCGAGCACGACGGCGCTGCCCGTCTTCAGGTTCAGCGTCTGGGCGGCGCTGCCGTGGTTCACGACGAGGGCCAGGTATCCCTGCGAGTCGACGATCGCGGCGAGCTCGCCCTCGGGCACGTCGGCGAAGATGCCCACCAGCGGCAGCGTTCGGCCGGACACGGTGAACGGAGGCCCGATCCCGGCGGCCTCCAGATCGGTCGGTCGCGCGCTGAGCTGCACGTTGCCGAACGCATCGACCTCGATCACACGGGTCCCGACCGCTCCGGGCGTCACCATCGCACCCGGCATCTCCACGATCCGCAACTCCTCGACGTCGATCGCCGGCCCGACCTCGTCCAGGGGGAACCCGACGGCCAGATGCGCGGCGGCGGGGGCGAACACGTCGCGACCGTGGAACGTCTTCGACACCGGCGAGAGCATCACGCGCTCGTCCTCGATCGCGGCGGCGGCGCCGGCGCCCCCGAGGGCCTCCCACGCGAGCGAGAGCAGCCCGTTGTCCGGCCCCACGAGCAGGGGGCCTGCCGCCGTCCGCACGGCGATCGACCGTCGTTCCGAGCCGACCCCGGGGTCGACCACTGCCACGTACACCGCGTCGTCCGGCATGTACTGCGTCGCCCGCGAGATCGTCACGGCGCCGCGGAGCACGTCCTGGCGTGGCACGGCGTGGGTGAGGTCGATGACGCGCGCGTCCGGCGCGATCCGGGCGATCACCCCGTGACAGACGCCGACGAACCCATCGGCCAGCCCGTAGTCGGTGCAGAAGACGATCGGTCTCGTCATGCGTCTCCCTGGGTGGGCGCCTGCACGGGAAGGAACTGCGCGAGCCACACCGAGAGCAACCTTCGCACGTTGGGCCCCTGGTTGCCCTCGAGCAGCTCGGTGCCGTGGTCGTCGGAGGGCACGATCTCCACCCGCTTGGGCGGCACGCTGAGGTCGTACATGCGCTGCGCATCGTTCGCGACGGCTGCGTCGCCGTTGCCGGCGACGAAAAGCTTCGCCGAGGAGGCCGCCTCGAGTGTCTCCGGCGTCACCGCGAGCCCCCCGATCGCGATCGGTGCGGAGAGCGTCGCGACCGCCCCGATGCGCGCGCTCGGTTGGGCCGCGGCGACGAGGGCCGCGGCGCCGCCCATGCTGGCCCCGATCACCGCCACTCTGGGGATGCCCGTCGATCGCAGGTACCGCACCGCCGCCTGCACGTCGCGCCAGAGCACGGCGAGGTCGGTCTCGCCACCCGAGCACCCGGCGTCGCCGCCCGGGCAGTAGCCGCGGAAGTTGAACGTGAGCGTTCGATACCCCTCGTCGGCGAGCGTCTCCGCGTACTCGAACCACGAGGACTGGTCGGCGGGTTGCATGTGCGCCAGCACGACCCCGGCCGATGCTCCCTCGGCTTCGAACACCCGTCCTTCCAGCTCCACGCCGCCGGGGACCGTGAAGCTCACCGGACGCGAGCCCGGCGACGGCGAGGGCGAGGATGGACCGCAGGCCGAGAGCGCGAAAGCCGCGACCGCGATCGCGGCCGAGGACCGGACGAGCCGGAACCGTGGCGCGCGCACGAACGGGCTCGGGCTTACTTGCCCAGCTTCATGCGCTGGTGCCGCGTGCGCTTCAGGAGCTTCTTGTGCTTCTTCTTGCGCATCTTCTTGCGGCGCTTCTTGATCAGCGACGGCAAGCGGTAGCCCTTTCACTCGGTGCCGAAGAGGTTCCGGAGGTCGACGCGCCTCACGCGGAAGCTGTCCTCCAGACGGACGGAGCCCAGTCTAAGCGCTTTCGGCGGCTCTGCCACGGGCGAGATCAGCCGGAGCCCCTGGTCCTCGGGCACGTACTCGAGATAGCCGAGCCCGGTGAACCCGCCGGAGCCGTCGGACAGGCCCACCAGCAGGCGGTCGAGTTCGTGCAGATCGAACAGGGGTGGCAGGGTCGGCATGAAGACCGTGGGCTTCACCCGGAAGCGCTGGAGGTCGCCCGCGAAGTAGGCGGCCATCGCGCGTTCCCGCTGCTCGGAGCGTTGGTCCACGCTGGTGGCAACCACGTTCGGATGCACTGGAAGCGTCACGAGCTCGACACCGAAGAACCGCTGGATCACCCCGAGCACGGGCTCCAGCTCCTCGCCCCGTTGCAGGCCGACGACGAGATCGGGCTCGAGCATGTCGACCTTGTAGTACTTCACGAGCTGGCCCCAGATGCCGCTGACCATCGCGCTCGTGTCGACCACGATCAGGTCCGCGCCCTCCGCCCTTCCCCGGTCCCGCAGGCGGGCGAGCGCCCCCACGAGGGGCAGCACGTGCCCCTGGGGGCCGGTGGCGCCCACGAACCCGAGCGCGTCGGGGGTGGCGAGGCGGTCGAGGGTGAGATCGTCGGGCTCGCGCACGTGCTTCAGGCCGACGGTCGCCGGCGGCCCCACGGTCTTCTGCGCCACGTCGGCGTCGAGGTAGGCGACCGTGCGACCCAGCCGCAACGCGAACGCCGCGGTCGCCCGCGCCAGCGTGCTCTTGCCGGCGTCCAGGCCACCGACGAACAGCACGGTGCGTGCCTCGCGAGCGGCCCGATCGACGAGCCGTTCGTGCTCGTTCACTGCGCCCCCTCCGTTCTCCACGGAGGTCGGCTGAGCGCGCGTGCGCGGGAGCGGTGTCGTGTCTGCCGGACTCAGCCGGCCTCGGTGTACCGCTCCGTCAGGTAGGTATCGACGTCCTCGGAACGGAGCCGGTAGCTCCGGCCCACCCTCACGGCGGGCATCTCTCCTGTCTTGATCATTCGGTAGACGGTCATCCTGGATACGCGCAACAGGTCTGCGACCTCGTTGACGGTCTTCAGCCGAGCCTCGGTGAAGGGTTCTCGCTTCACGATGGCGGAATCATAGGCGGTGGACCGCCCCGCTGGATACCCCACGATGCGGAACCGCAGGTCAGCGTAGGTGCCAGGTCGCCGAGTTGAACGAAGCTCAGAACAGGGAGACGATCGCCTGGAAGCAGGGCCAGTAGGCGTCAGGCTCCACATGGTCGTCCATCACGACCACGATGTCGGTGCGACCCTGCGCGTTCGCCACGATCAGTGCCGGATCGTTCACGTCGGCGATCGAGAGGGTCTCGACGCCGGCCTCGATCGCCGCGCCCGCGAACCCGTGATCGGCGACGACGAGGTCGGGTCGCCCATCGTCGAGCATGCGTCGCATCGCGTCGGGCCGATGCGTGTGGCGCGGCTCCCGGCCGTCGGTGAGCATCGCCACGCCGCCCCAATGGTCGACGAACCAGTCGTGGGCCAGATGCGGATCCCGCCATCGCTCCCCGTTCGCGAGACGGAGCACGTGGGCGCCGCGCTCCACGAGCAGCCGGTCGATCGCGTGGTACAGCAGGGCCAGGCCCACCGGGTGGCCGGTCGCCAGCACGACCCGTTCGCGGTCGGTCGCGGCACGGGCGAGCCGCTCCCCCACCGCCTCGCATGTCTGCAGGATCGGCTCGGGGGCGATCTCGACGGGCCCGTACCGCGCCTCGTGGTCGATCGGCACGCCGGCGCCCTCGGCGACCAGGTCGAGGATGCCGTCGAGGTCGAATGCTCCAGGGAGCCCCGAGAGCCCGAAGAGCTTGTCGGGGTCGCCGTCGATCAGCATCAGGGC